>NZ_FNSA01000004.1 GCF_900104775.1 Tsukamurella tyrosinosolvens | reverse complement strand
CTCTCCGTGCCGAACTGGTCGCGCTGCGCGCCGGACGGACGGCGTCGCTGCTCGGCCTCACGGCGCTGGTGAACGCGGGCACCTTCGGGCGCTGACCTTCCTCGCGGTCCCGGTGGAGGAGGTGCTGTCGGCGGGGTGGATCCCGTTGGTGCTGATGCTCTTCGGTGCCGGGGCGTGTGCCGGTGTGGCGCTCGTCGGTAGGGTCGCCGACGCGAGCCCGTGGGCCCTTCTCGTCGTGTGCGCCCCGCTCCTGCTGAGCGCGTGGACGGCGCTCGCCGTCGGCGGTGGCGACGCGATCGTCCTGCCGGTGATCGTGCCCGTCGCCGGCCTGCTCGCGTTCGCGGTCGGCGGGACCCTGATCACCCTCGCGATCGGCTCCGCGGCGGACCGTGCGCCCACGATGGCCGGGTCCTACGCCACCGCGGCCCTCAACGTGGGCGCGGTGGCGGGTCCCGTCGGCGCGGGCGTCGCTCTCGACCGGTTCGGTGGGATCGCGGGTCCCGCCGGATTCGCCCGGTCGTCGTGGCCGCGGCGATCCTTGGCGGCGCGGTGCTCCGCCGACCGGGGGCCCGAGCGCTCGCGCTCCGCCGGTCAGCGGACGGGCGCGCCCGGGCCGAGCGGGATTCCGAGCCCCCACCACACGAAGAACAGCGCGGTCCAGGACACCGTCATGGCGATGGCGAGGGGCAGGGTGTACGACGCGAGGGTGCCGATACCCGCCTTCTTGCGGTACTGCTGCAGGAAGCCCAGCGCCATGATGAAGTACGGGCTCATCGGTGTCACGGCGGTCGATCCCGAGTCGGCGATGCGGAACAACGCCTGGGTTGTCTCCGCAGGGATCGAGACCAGCATCAGCATGGGAACCAGCACCGGCGCGGCGATGGACCACATCGCGGAGCCGCTCGTGACCATGATGTTGACGACGGTCAGGAGACCGAGGACGAGGAGGAAGACGACCGCCACGGGGGACACCGCTGTTCTTGATGAGCTCCGCCGCCTCGACGGCCAGCACGTCGCCGATGTGTGTCCAGTCGAAGTACGCCAGGAACTGGGCGATCGCGAAGAACAGCACCAGGACCGGGGCCATCTGCTTGACGCCCTGCGCCATGAGGGCGGGGACGTCGGCGGGCTTGCGGATCGTGCCCGCGATCACGCCGTAGACCACGCCGGTGGCGCCGAAGAGGACCGCGACGAAGCCGGCGATGCCCTCCATGAACGGCGAGTCGGTGATCGAACCGTTGTCGCCGCGCAGCGGGGACCCCGCGGGCAGCATGATCAGCGCCGTGATCAGAGGATGCCGACCAGGGTGGCGCCGGCCAGGCGCAGTGCCCGCCGCTCGGCGGGTTCGAGCGCGAGCGTCCCCATGTCGCTGAGGTCCGCGTCCGGATCGGCGTCCAGGTCGGGGCGCTTGGCCAGGACGAGCTTGGTGACCAGGGTGATCACGATCGCGAGCAGCAGCGAGGATCCGATGTTGAAGTACCAGTTACTCACCGGCGTGACCACGGCATCGGGGTCGATGACCCGCGCCGCCGCCTGCGTGATGCCCGCGAAGATCGCGTCGTTCGGGGTCGGCACCGGGCTGGCGTCGTAGCCGGAGGCGATCGACGTGTACGCGACGACGATGCCCAGGATCGGCGACTTGCCGACGGCGCGGAAGGCGAGACCGCCCAACGGCACCAGGATCACGTACGCCGCCGCCGACGCGACGTGCGAGACCGTGCCGGGTGAACGCGACGGCGAAGATGACCACGAGGCGGGGACGCGGGAGACCCCCGCCTTCATCCCGGTGGCGAGGAAGCCGCTCCGCTCCGCGATCGCCACGCCCATGATGACCACGACGATCGTCGCCATCGGCGGGAAGCCGGCGAAATTCTCGACCATCGTCGACGCGGCCATGGCGAGGCCGTCGCCCGAGAAGAGGTTGCGCACCACCACCTCCTTGCCGTCGGCGGGGGAGACGACACTGACGTCCAGTGCTGCCATCACAGCGCTGACCACGCCGAGGATCGCGGCGAGGATCCAGAACAACCAGAACGGGTGCGGCAGTGCGTTGCCCACACGCTCGATGACCCCCATCGCCCGGATGATCCGGGGGAGGCGTTCCGGCGCGACGGGCGGCTGCTCGAGGGAGTCGGGCGCGGTCATCGGATTCCTCCGTTCGACGGGGCGAGGCGCTTGTTCTCGAAGAACGACCAGGCGAGGGTGGTGGCCCGGACCGACTGGGTGACGTAACCGCCGCCGCTGTAGGCGAGGGCGCCGGGCCAGGTGTGGCCCCCACCGCGCACCGTGATCATCTCGACGGGAGTGTTCCCGCATCCGCGGTACCGGGTGAGCAGGACGTCCTCGGCGAGGTTCTCGGTCCGGGGCTCCGCCGCGCAGGCGGCCCGCGCGGCCCACTGACCGGCCCAGCGGTCGATCGCCGGGAGGCCCCGATCGGCGTCGCCGCCGTACGGGATCGTGGCATCGGCGTCACCGTGCATGATGAGGACGGGTTTCGGCGTGGCCCCGTCACATCCGGCGTTCGCGCCGGGGGTACACCGCGGCGGCGACGGGCGCGATCGCGGCGAGTCGGTCGGGCAGTCGGCACGCGAGCAGGTTGACGAGGCCGGCGCCGTTGGACTTGCCGGTGGCGTAGATCGGTCGCGGTCGACGCACGCGCGCCGCTCGATGTCGTCGAGCAGGTCCCGGTGAAGGCCACGTCGTCGACGCCCGGCGCGCGTACGGCGCGCCCTGCCAGGCCTGGCGTTCGCCGCCGCCGGTGCCCACGACGCCTCGGGGAAGACGGCGATGGCGGGGAGAGCCGAGAGGCCGGAGTACTCCTGGAGCTCGGCCCCGGTGCTGCCCGCGGCCGTGGTAGGCGACAACGACCGGGAGCGGGGTACGGCCGTCGGAGCCCTGCGGGACGTGGATCCGGTAGCTGCGCAACCGATCGCCGCTCGCGACGGTCCGTACGGCGGTGGTGCCGGGCCGGACGTCGCCGGCACCGTCGCACCGCGGCTGGTGGGCGGGGCGCGGCGCCGAGGCGGGTTGCGCACCGGCGGGAGCGGAGACGGTGGCGACCGCCGCCGCGGCGAGGAGGGCGGCCCAGCGTGTGGTTCGACGGTTCTGCATGGTCTTCCGTTCCGCGCGACCGGGTCTCGGGCGCGCTCGTCCGACGTCCGGCGGCGGTCGCCGGGCGTGTGGGTGGCTGATCGGGGGAGGGCTAGGCGCGCCACTCCCGGACGAGACGGGTGAGGTTCGCGACGGACTCATCGATGATGCGTCGTCCGTCCTCGGCGCTGACGCGGGTCGGGTCCCCGAGGACGCCGTTGGGACTCAATCGCTCCCAGGCGAGTGCGAGATTGAAGTCGGGCGTGCGGGACAGGCGCGCGACGGGCTCCATCTGCGCGAGGGTCGTGGTGCCGGGCTCGAGGAGCTCGGACCGGACGAGATCGGGTGCCACGTGGAGCATCTGCGCCGTCTCGGACTCGCCGCAGTGGCCGTGGACCTCGCTCACTCCGAGGCGCGCGACCGCGTCCTTCGCCAGGGCGGACACGCCGACCCAGGCGAGTTCGACGTCCGGATGGGTGCGGAGCAGGTCCTGGGCGGTCGTGCCGAGGACGGCGTTGTTGCCGCCGTGCCCGTTGACCACGAGGAATCGACGGAATCCGTGGTGGGCGAGGCTGTCCACGTACTCCGTGAGGACCGCGGCGAAGGTCGCGGTGGACAGCGTCATGGTGCCGGCGAACCCGCGATGGTGCGGCGAGACGCCGACCGGGATCGTCGGGCCGACGACGACGGCGTCGCCCAATTCGTCCGCAACCCGCGCGGTGACGGCCTCGGCGCGGACGGTGTCCGTACCCAGCGGCATGCCCGGCCCGTGCTGTTCGAGCGCGCCGGCGGCGAGGAGGACGACGGGGCCGGCGGCTGCCGCGTGCCGCGCCTCGGCGGAGGTCATGGAGGCGAGTCGGTTGGTCATCGGCCGGCCTCCTGCGCGCGAGGGCGTCGGCGACGGCATTGCGGATGTGCTGCAGGTGGTCGCGGGCGAGGCTCTCCGCGAGGTGCTCGTCGCGGTCCCTGACGGCGTTGACGAGGCCGAGGTGTTCGGCGTGGTCCCGGGGACGGTCGGCGTACTGGTGCCGGATCTCGACCTGGTCCAGGCGGCGGCTCTCGAGGAGCGACTCGATGGTCTCGCCGAGGAGCCGGTTTCCCGAGGCCTGCGCGAGGACGACGTGGAAGTGCAGGTCGGGCGAGGCGACGCCGGCCGGTGGCCGGAGCGCGTTGTCGGTCGCCGCGGCGAGTCGCGCGAGGTCGGCATCGGAGCGATGCCGAGCCGCGAGGGCGGCGATCGACGGTTCGAGCGCCAGGCGGGCGTCGGCGAGTTCCAGGGCGGCGCGGAGGTCGCCGCGCGGGGCGTGCGGGTTTCCGATCACGCGCCGGCGGACGCCGTCGCCGACGTAGGTGCCCGAACCGTGGCGGAAGCGCACCACGTCGATGGCCTCGAGTCGGCGGAGCGCCTCGCGCACCGTCGGCGTGGTCACGCCGAAGCGCTCTGCGAGCTGCCGCGAGGACGCCAAGGCGTCGCCCGGTTGGAGCTCCTCGGTGCGGACGATCTCCACGATGCCGTCCGCGATCCGCTCGGACAGGGACCCCGTCGTCTGATTCATAAAGTGACTAAATCACTTAGTCGGAGGATGTGTCAAGGGTCACATCGGCGAGCTCCGTACGCGGCGGCGGCCGCGGGGGTGTCAGGCGGGCTTGTCCGCACCCACCAGCCCATCGGGGATAGGGGGAACGCTGCCGGGCGTCAGGCGGGCTTGTCCGCACCCACCAGCCACATCGAAAAGTATTGCGATCCGCCGCCGTAGGCGTGGCCGAGGGCTTTCCGCGCACCGTCGACCTGGTAGTCCCCGGCGCGGCCCATGACCTGCTTGGCGGCCTCGGCGAACCGGATCATGCCGGACGCGCCGATGGGGTTGGACGAGAGCACCCGCCTGACGGGTTGACCGGCAGCGTGCCGCCGATCTCGGTGCCGCCCGACTCGGTGAGCTTCCACCCCTCGCCCTCGGGGGTGAAGCCGAGGTTCTCCAGCCACATCGGCTCGAACCAGGAGAAGGGCACGTAGATCTCGGCGGCGTCGACCTCGCGCAGTGGATCGGTGATGCCGGCGTCGCGCCACAGCGCGGCCGCGGCGTCCTGGCCCGCGCGGGGGCTCACGTGCTCGCGGCCCGCGTAGGCGAGGGGCTCGGTGCGCATGGCGGTCGCGAGGACCCAGCCGACCCGGTTGCCGGTCGCGGCCTCCGACGCGGCGGCGGCCTCCTCGTCGCCGAGCACGATGGCGCAGGCACCGTCGGACGACGGGCAGGTCTCGTCGAATCGGATGGGATCCCAGAGCATCTGGGACGCCTGCACGGACTCGAGCGTGATGTCGGGCTGGTGCAGATGCGCGAAGGGGTTGCGTGCGCCGTTGCGCCGGTCCTTCACCGCGACCATCGCGCCGACGTGGTCGGGCGCGCCGGAGCGCCGGATGTAGGAGCGGACGTGCGGCGCGAAGTAGCCGCCCGCGCCGGCGCCGACGGGCACGGTGAACGGGACCGGGATCGACAGCGCCCACATGGCGTTCGACTCCGACTGCTTCTCCCACGCCACCGTGAGCACCCGCTTGTGCACGCCCGACTTGACCAGGGCGGCAGCGACGGCGGCCGTGGACCCGCCGACCGAGCCCGCGGTGTGCACGCGCAGCAGCGGGTTTGCCGACGGCGCCGAGCGCGTCGGCGAGGAACAGCTCGGGCATCATGACGCCCTCGAACATGTCCGGCGCCTTGCCGATCACGATGGCGTCGATGTCGGCCATCGTGGTGCCGGCGTCGAGCAGCGCGGCGTCGACGGCCTCGCGGATCATTCCGGCCATCGAGACGTCGGTGCGCTTGGCGCGGTGACGGGTCTGGCCCGTTCCGAGTACGGCGGTGGGCTTAGCCATCACTTGGCCTCCATCACGGCGATCAGGTTCTGCTGCAGGGCGTGCCCGCCGGTGGCGTGCGCGAGGACGCGTTCCGCGTCGCCGTTCCACACGGCGCGGGCTGCCTCGCCGATCCGGGCGAGACCCGCGGAGAACATCGGGTTCCCCACGAGTGCACCGCCGGACGGATTGATCCGTACGTCGTCGCCGAGCCCGATCGCGCTGCGCAGGATCAGTTCCTGGTGCGTGAACGGTGCGTGCAGCTCGGCGAGCTGCACTCCGTCCGCCCCGGCGGCGCGCGCCGCGGCGGTGGTCGACGGCGACCGGGTGAGATCTCGTGAGCCAGTGCGGGCGAGTCGATCCGGTGCTCGAGGCCCGTGATGAACGCGGGGTTCTCCCGGATCTCGCGCGCCCGGTCCGCCGAGGCCAGGATCGCGACCGCGGCACCGTCGGTGACGGGCGCGATGTCGTGCCGGCGCAGCGGATCCGCCCACAGCGGTTCCTCCAGCAGGGTCTCCGCGTCGACGGTGCGCGACACCTGCGCCGCCGGATTCGCGGTCGCATCGGAGAGGTTGCGCGCGGCGACCGCGGCCATATCGGCTTCGGTCCACGCGCCGGAGTCGATGCCCGCGCGGGCCTGAAGGGCGGCGACGGACACCGAGTCGGGCCACAGCGGCGCGACGGTGTACGGGTCGAGCTGCATGGTCAGCGTCCGTCGCAGCACGCCGGCCGAGGACTTGCCGAAGCCGTAGACGAGGGCGGTGTCGATCTCGCCGGTGCGGATCTTCACCCACGCCTCGTACAGCGCCCACGCGGCGTCCATCTCCACGTGCGACTCGTTGATCGGCGGCACGGCGCCGATGGAGTCGATCGCCGCGATGAACGAGAAAGCCCGTCCGCCAGGTAGTCCGACGAGCCGGAGCACCAGAAACCGATGTCGGACTTGGTGAGACCGGTCTGGGCGAAGACGTCGGCGAACAGCGGGATCAGCATCTCCACGCCGTTGGTGGTGGTCTGGGCGGCGCGCAGCCACGGGGTGGCGGCGTAGCCGACGACGGCGACGGAGCCGTCCGGATCGGTGCAGGTGCGTGTGCTCACAGGTGCTTCTCGTAACTGGAGTAGGGGGCGTCCGGCTCACCGGTCGGTTCGAAATGCGAGATGTTGCCGGGACTCTCGGTCCACTCCTCGCGCGGCTTCCACACGGCCCGCACCCGCATGCCCATCCGCACCTCGGACGGATCGCAGCCGAGGACGAGGTGGAGGAACGGGATGTCGGCGCCGTCGATCAGCACGTAGGCGGCGACGTACGGGGGCTTGATCCGCTGGCCCTGGAAGGGCACGTTGACCACGCAGAAGGTGGTGACCACGCCGGTGTCCGGCAGGTCGACCTCCTCGGTCGTGGGGATGCCGTCGATCGGGCAGGCGTTGCGCGGCGGCACGTAGACGTTGCCGCACGTCCCGCATCGCTGGCCCAGCAGCCGGCCCTCGGCGAGGGCCTGCAGGTACCGGGTCTCCGGCACGGAGGCCGAGTGCTCGAGCCGCAGCGCGACCGGGGTGACGAGGACCTCGATGGGCTCGCCCGACGGTGCGGCGACCTCGGGGACGCCGTCGCCCTCGCCGGGCACGAAGTGCGTGATGTCGCCGATCGCGCCGGTCGTCTCGGCGGCCCAGCGGGCGTGCACCCGCATGCCGGTCGAGATGTCCTCGGGGCCTGCGACGTCGACCGCGTGCAGGAGAGCGGTGTCGGCACCGTCGAGCCTGATGAGGGCGTACGCGAAGGGCCGGTCGAAGGGCTGTCCGTCGACGGGGTGCGCGTTCCAGCTCCAGCTGGTCACCGTGCCTGTGTCGGAGACCGGCACGATCTCCGTGAGGGCGGCCGTGGTGTCGGGATCGAACTCCAGCGGAGGCACGTGCACCCGCCCGGCAGCGTCCCGGGTGCCGACGATGCGGCGCTCGCGGAGGTTCGTCATGAACGCGCCCAGGACCGGTCCGAGCGACCGGGTGTAGTCGAAGGACAGGTGCATCGGCGCCGAGAGGGTCTGCGTTTCTGCGGTCACCTCACGAGTGAAACATGTTCTAACTTTTTGGCGCAAGGGTATCCCGGAAACGGCGGTCAGCCCTTACCGTGGAAAAAGTTCCCACCGCGTTACGCGCGGGTATTCCGCAACGATCCACGAGGTGTTCCATGGACGATCTGCACCGCGAGCCGCTGGCCGGAGACATCCTGCTCGGCTCCCTCGCCGCCTATCCCGACGCGTCGCCGTTCACGTCACCGGTGCTGACGGTGACTCCGTGCTGAGCTACGCGCAGGTGCGCGATGAGGTCAGCCGCTACGCGCAGGCGTACGCCTCCGTCGGGCTCGGCGTGGGCAGCCCCGTCGCGATGCTGTCGGGCAACCGGCACGAGGTGCTGATCGCCCAGTCGGCCAACCTGATCACCGGCGTCCGCTTCGCGGGCGCCCGATGGTCCTCGACGCCAGTCTCGGTGGGACGCGGGGATCGGACCGTGGCTCGCCCCGCTGTCGACGCCGCGGGTCGTAGATCAGGGTCTCGATCCCGCGTCCTCCATCACGTAGACGTGGTCGTCGAGCGAGCCCATCGGGTGCAGCGCCGCGAAGCGGACGCCGGTGATCAGGTTGGCCGACTGGGCGATCAGCACCTCGTGCCGGTGCCCGACAGCATCGCGACGGGGCTGCCCACGCCGAGCCCGACGGAGGCGTACGCCTGCGCGTAGCGGCTGACCTCATCGCGCACCTGCGCGTAGCTCAGCACGGAGTCACCGTCAGCACCGGTGACGTGAACGGCGACGCGGTCGGGATAGGCGGCGAGGGAGCCGAGCAGGATGTCTCCGGCCAGCGGCTCGCGGTGCAGATCGTCCATGGAACACCTCGTGGATCGTTGCGGAATACCCGCGCGTAACGCGGTGGGAACTTTTTCCACGGTAAGGGCTGACCGCCGTTTCCGGGATACCCTTGCGCCAAAAAGTTAGAACATGTTTCACTCGTGAGGTGACCGCGAAACGCAGACCCTCTCGGCGCCGATGCACCTGTCCTTCGACTACACCCGGTCGCTCGGACCGGTCCTGGGCGCGTCATGACGAACCTCCGCGAGCGCCGCATCGTCGGCACCCGGGACGCTGCCGGGCGGGTGCACGTGCCTCCGCTGGAGTTCGATCCCGACACCACGGCCGCCCTCACGGAGATCGTGCCGGTCTCCGACACAGGCACGGTGACCAGCTGGAGCTGGAACGCGCACCCCGTCGACGGACAGCCCTTCGACCGGCCCTTCGCGTACGCCCTCATCAGGCTCGACGGTGCCGACACCGCTCTCCTGCACGCGGTCGACGTCGCAGGCCCCGAGGACATCTCGACCGGCATGCGGGTGCACGCCCGCTGGGCCGCCGAGACGACCGGCGCGATCGGCGACATCACGCACTTCGTGCCCGGCGAGGGCGACGGCGTCCCCGAGGTCGCCGCACCGTCGGGCGAGCCCATCGAGGTCCTCGTCACCCCGGTCGCGCTGCGGCTCGAGCACTCGGCCTCCGTGCCGGAGACCCGGTACCTGCAGGCCCTCGCCGAGGGCCGGCTGCTGGGCCAGCGATGCGGGACGTGCGGCAACGTCTACGTGCCGCCGCGCAACGCCTGCCCGATCGACGGCATCCCCACGACCGAGGAGGTCGACCTGCCGGACACCGGCGTGGTCACCACCTTCTGCGTGGTCAACGTGCCCTTCCAGGGCCAGCGGATCAAGCCCCCGTACGTCGCCGCCTACGTGCTGATCGACGGCGCCGACATCCCGTTCCTCCACCTCGTCCTCGGCTGCGATCCGTCCGAGGTGCGGATGGGCATGCGGGTGCGGGCCGTGTGGAAGCCGCGCGAGGAGTGGACCGAGAGTCCCGGCAACATCTCGCATTTCGAACCGACCGGTGAGCCGGACGCCCCCTACTCCAGTTACGAGAAGCACCTGTGAGCACACGCACCTGCACCGATCCGGACGGCTCCGTCGCCGTCGTCGGCTACGCCGCCACCCCGTGGCTGCGCGCCGCCCAGACCACCACCAACGGCGTGGAGATGCTGATCCCGCTGTTCGCCGACGTCTTCGCCCAGACCGGTCTCACCAAGTCCGACATCGGTTTCTGGTGCTCCGGCTCGTCGGACTACCTGGCGGGACGGGCTTTCTCGTTCATCGCGGCGATCGACTCCATCGGCGCCGTGCCGCCGATCAACGAGTCGCACGTGGAGATGGACGCCGCGTGGGCGCTGTACGAGGCGTGGGTGAAGATCCGCACCGGCGAGATCGACACCGCCCTCGTCTACGGCTTCGGCAAGTCCTCGGCCGGCGTGCTGCGACGGACGCTGACCATGCAGCTCGACCCGTACACCGTCGCGCCGCTGTGGCCCGACTCGGTGTCCGTCGCCGCCCTTCAGGCCCGCGCGGGCATCGACTCCGGCGCGTGGACCGAAGCCGATATGGCCGCGGTCGCCGCGCGCAACCTCTCCGATGCGACCGCGAATCCGGCGGCGCAGGTGTCGCGCACCGTCGACGCGGAGACCCTGCTGGAGGAACCGCTGTGGGCGGATCCGCTGCGCCGGCACGACATCGCGCCCGTCACCGACGGTGCCGCGGTCGCGATCCTGGCCTCGGCGGACCGGGCGCGCGAGATCCGGGAGAACCCCGCGTTCATCACGGGCCTCGAGCACCGGATCGACTCGCCCGCACTGGGCTCACGAGATCTCACCCGGTCGCCGTCGACCACCGCCGCGGCGCGCGCCGCCGGGGCGGACGGAGTGCAGCTCGCCGAGCTGCACGCACCGTTCACGCACCAGGAACTGATCCTGCGCAGCGCGATCGGGCTCGGCGACGACGTACGGATCAATCCGTCCGGCGGTGCACTCGTGGGGAACCCGATGTTCTCCGCGGGTCTCGCCCGGATCGGCGAGGCAGCCCGCGCCGTGTGGAACGGCGACGCGGAACGCGTCCTCGCGCACGCCACCGGCGGGCACGCCCTGCAGCAGAACCTGATCGCCGTGATGGAGGCCAAGTGATGGCTAAGCCCACCGCCGTACTCGGAACGGGCCAGACCCGTCACCGCGCCAAGCGCACCGACGTCTCGATGGCCGGAATGATCCGCGAGGCCGTCGACGCCGCGCTGCTCGACGCCGGCACCACGATGGCCGACATCGACGCCATCGTGATCGGCAAGGCGCCGGACATGTTCGAGGGCGTCATGATGCCCGAGCTGTTCCTCGCCGACGCGCTCGGCGCCGTCGGCAAACCGCTGCTGCGCGTGCACACCGCGGGCTCGGTCGGCGGGTCCACGGCCGCCGTCGCTGCCGCCCTGGTCAAGTCGGGCGTGCACAAGCGGGTGCTCACGGTGGCGTGGGAGAAGCAGTCGGAGTCGAACGCCATGTGGGCGCTGTCGATCCCGGTCCCGTTCACCGTGCCCGTCGGCGCCGGCGCGGGCGGCTACTTCGCGCCGCACGTCCGCTCCTACATCCGGCGCTCCGGCGCGCCCGACCACGTCGGCGCGATGGTCGCGGTGAAGGACCGGCGCAACGGCGCACGCAACCCCTTCGCGCATCTGCACCAGCCCGACATCACGCTCGAGTCCGTGCAGGCGTCCCAGATGCTCTGGGATCCCATCCGATTCGACGAGACCTGCCCGTCGTCCGACGGTGCCTGCGCCATCGTGCTCGGCGACGAGGAGGCCGCCGCCGCGTCGGAGGCCGCGACCGGCAACCGGGTCGGCTGGGTCCTCGCGACCGCCATGCGCACCGAGCCCCTCGCCTACGCGGGCCGCGAGCACGTGAGCCCCCGCGCGGGCCAGGACGCCGCGGCCGCGCTGTGGCGCGACGCCGGCATCACCGATCCACTGCGCGAGGTCGACGCCGCCGAGATCTACGTGCCCTTCTCCTGGTTCGAGCCGATGTGGCTGGAGAACCTCGGCTTCACCCCCGAGGGCGAGGGGTGGAAGCTCACCGAGTCGGGCGGCACCGAGATCGGCGGCACGCTGCCGGTCAACCCGTCAGGCGGCGTGCTCTCGTCCAACCCCATCGGCGCGTCCGGCATGATCCGGTTCGCCGAGGCCGCCAAGCAGGTCATGGGCCGCGCCGGGGACTACCAGGTCGACGGTGCGCGGAAAGCCCTCGGCCACGCCTACGGCGGCGGATCGCAATACTTTTCGATGTGGCTGGTGGGTGCGGACAAGCCCGCCTGACGCCCGGCAGCGTTCCCCTATCCCCCGATGGGCTGGTGGGTGCGGACAAGCCCGCCTGACACCCCCGCGGCCGCCGCCGCGTACGGAGCTCGCCGATGTGACCCTTGACACATCCTCCGACTAAGTGATTTAGTCACTTTATGAATCAGACGACGGGGTCCCTGTCCGAGCGGATCGCGGACGGCATCGTGGAGATCGTCCGCACCGAGGAGCTCCAACCGGGCGACGCCTTGGCGTCCTCGCGGCAGCTCGCAGAGCGCTTCGGCGTGACCACGCCGACGGTGCGCGAGGCGCTCCGCCGACTCGAGGCCATCGACGTGGTGCGCTTCCGCCACGGTTCGGGCACCTACGTCGGCGACGGCGTCCGCCGGCGCGTGATCGGAAACCCGCACGCCCCGCGCGGCGACCTCCGCGCCGCCCTGGAACTCGCCGACGCCCGCCTGGCGCTCGAACCGTCGATCGCCGCCCTCGCGGCTCGGCATCGCTCCGATGCCGACCTCGCGCGACTCGCCGCGGCGACCGACAACGCGCTCCGGCCACCGGCCGGCGTCGCCTCGCCCGACCTGCACTTCCACGTCGTCCTCGCGCAGGCCTCGGGAAACCGGCTCCTCGGCGAGACCATCGAGTCGCTCCTCGAGAGCCGCCGCCTGGACCAGGTCGAGATCCGGCACCAGTACGCCGACCGTCCCCGGGACCACGCCGAACACCTCGGCCTCGTCAACGCCGTCAGGGACCGCGACGAGCACCTCGCGGAGAGCCTCGCCCGCGACCACCTGCAGCACATCCGCAATGCCGTCGCCGACGCCCT
>NZ_FNSA01000002.1 GCF_900104775.1 Tsukamurella tyrosinosolvens | reverse complement strand
GCCAGCGCCCGGCCGACGACGGCCGCGACCAGGGCGCCCACCGTCGTGCCGAGGAGCGCCGGCCCGGGGCCCAGCAGCAGCCCCGGCACGGTGAAGGCGAGCTTGCCGACCCCCGCCAGTGCGAGGAGCGCCGCGAGCCGCCCGAAGCGCCGCTCGCCCTGCAGCAGCCCCTGCTCGACGGCGAGCAGCACGAGCGCGGGCGCGGCGGCCAGCGCGGCGGCGGCCGTGATCGCCCGGGTGTGCAGGCCCGCAGCGGCCAGCGGCACCGCGACCAGCGCCAGCACACCCGCGCCGAGGGCGATCCGGTAGCCCAGCGCCCGCATCTGCGCGGCCCCGGCGCCGCGGACGACCTGCCGCGCGACGACGGTCTGCAGCGCGAGCGCGGGCACCGCGAGGATCAACGACAGCTGCAGGAGGCGGCGAACTCGCCGTACCCGGCGGGCCCGAGCCAGCGGCTCGCGGGCAGGTGCACCAGGTAGGAGCACAGGTTCGCCGCCATCGAGCCGATCGTGACCCACGCCAAACCTCGCACCCGGCCATTGTGTCAGTAGGCTCGGGTCGATGAGATCGCGCGACCTGGCCCTCGCCGCCTGGTCCGCCGTGCTCGCCGCCGTGATCCTGGGCCCGCTGGCCGTCGGCGGCCGCTATCTGTTTGCTCCGCGACGCCGTCTCGACGCCCCGCTCGTACCTCACCGACACCGCGCTCGGCCTCGGCGACAACGCCGCCCGCGCCACGCCGCAGGATTGGCTGCTGGCCGTCGTTCGCAGGTGGTCGACGGTGGCCTCCTGGTCACGGCCCTGCTGTTCGTCGCGCTGGTGGCGGCGGGGTGGGGATTCGGTCGCTGCGCGCTGGCGATCCTCGCCGCCGTGGGCCGCGACGCGGGCCTCGGCGCGGGCCTGGCCGCCGCGACGGTGGGCCTGTGGAACCCGTTCGTCGCCGAGCGGCTGCTGCAGGGGCACTGGAGCCTGCTTGCCGGGTACGCCGCGATCGGCTGGGCCGTCGTCGTCGGGCTGCGGTCGGAGGGCCGGCGGCAGCTCGGCGGCTTCGCGGCGTGCCTGGCCGCGGGCGGGCTGACGCCGACGGGCGCCGTCTTCGCGCTGATCGCGGGCCTGGTCGCGGCGCCCCGCCGGTGGGCCTGGCTGCTCGGACTGTTCGTGTGCGCGGCCGCGCCGTGGCTGTACCCGTCGCTGGTCTCGGGCAGCGGCGTGCGCGCCGATCCGGCGAGCGTCGCCGCCTTCGCGGTCCGCGCCGAGCCGGGGCTCGGCACGCTCGGCTCGCTCCTCGGGCTCGGGGGCATCTGGAACCGGCAGGCCGTGCCCGACGGTGCCCCCTGGCTCTGGACCGCGCTCGCCCTCGCGCTGCTGGCGGGCGGGGTGCTGGTGCTCCGCGCGCGGCTGCTCGCCCCGCCGCTGGGCCGGTTCGCGCTGCTGGCGCTGTGCGCCGTGGTGCTGCCCGCAGTGGCGGCGACGGGCCCCGGGACGGCGCTGCTCGAGGCCGTGGTGCAGGCGATCCCGGGCAGCGGGCTGCTGCGCGACGGGCAGAAGTGGGTGGCGCTGGCCTTGCCGCTGTACGCGGCGTGCGCCGCGGCGCTGGTGGCCGCGCTGCCAGCGGCCGCGCGGGCCGGGGGCTCCGTGATGGCGGTGGCGCTGCCGATCGCGGTGCTGCCGGGCCTCGCGTGGGGCGTGGGCGGCGCGCTCTCGCCGGTGACCTACCCGGCGGCGTGGCGCACCGTCGCCGAGGCCGTGCCCGCGGACCGCGGATCGGTCGCGGTGCTGCCGCCGGGCATGTTCCGGACGTACGCGTACGGCCCGGACGCGCCGGTCCTCGACCCCGCGCCGCGGATGCTGCGGGCGCCCGTCCTGCAGACGGGTGAACTCCGCGTCGGCGGGCGCTCCGTCGACCGCGTGCCGGGCGCGGCGTCCGACGCGGAGGACGCGCTGGCCGCCGGCGGCGACGCCCTGGCCGGTCGGCTGGCGGAGCTGGGCGTCGGGTGGGTGCTCGTGGAGGCCGTCTCCGTCGACGGCGCGACCGTCTTCCCGACGGTGCCGCTCCCCGGCCTGGAGCTCGCCGTCGACACTCCTGAACTGCGGCTCTACCGGGTGCCGGGCGAGGTCGCGACCGACTCGGCATCGTCCGCGGAGCGGGGCGGCGCATGGGCCGCGCATCTGCTGTGGGCGGCACTGCTGCTGGGCGGCGGGGCCGTGGCCGCGACCGGCGGGGCGCGCGGGTCCGCAAGGCCCGACGGTGCCGCCGCCCCGGCCCCGTCGGCGTGATCCCGTTCCCGTACGACGTGCGGGAAACCCACTGTTCATTTTGCAGGTCGAACGTCCCGTCAACCTGTATTACCTCATGCCGTAATTAGCACTGCGCATGATGCGTCATGCACGACAAAATGTGAACCCCGGGAATTGTCGGGTTTCTCACTGTTCGCGCGTCTTTTGCTGCGCTATGGAGTTCGTCATCATGTTCTACATGATCTCGGGTTTCTCAGAGCAGTGGCAGTGCCCGGCGGGAGAGTGGGCCGTCTGGGCTCCGGACGCGACCACCAAGGAGGCGATGCGCACCGCCCCTGACCAGGACGTCTGCACGTCCTACGTGCAGGCCGACCACCTGCGCAGCGGCATCGACGGCGAGGCCTGCACCCGCCGGCTCGTTTTCACCACATTCACGATCCACGATGTTTTCGATCGAACAATCGTCGAATCGGTCTTCACCGAATTCGTCCGCGCGCACGGCGTTTTCCATACCGCTTTCCCGGTATCGGCGCCCCGGATCCGCGCGGCCGCACCCTTTCTCCGGAACAGATCGATCTCGCCGTCGAGGCCACCTCGGAAACGCACCCCGGTGACACCGTCAAGGGCTACCTGATGGCGAACGTGCCGGAACTGCACGACTGGGCGGCGTTCGCCTTCGCCGTGACCGGCGTCGAGAACGCGCGCCCCGGGCCGTCGAGCCGCACTTCCAGGTGGTGGTCTGCTCGGACCACCTGTACACCGACGGCGTGTCTCAGGCCGTGAGCTTCTTCGAGCTCGTGTCCCGGTACACCGCGGCCCGCAGCGGCGCCCCGTACACGCCGGTGCCGGTCCGCCCGCACCGCGAGTTCACCCGGGAGCAGCGCACGCTGGCCGCCACGCTGACGCCGACCCACCCGGACGTCGTGCAGTGGCGCGAGACGCTGCGCCGGTCGGGCGGCATGCCGCGCTACCCCCTGCCCCTCGGCCTGGCCGACGGCGAGGCCGCCCCGGGCCGCATCGCGGTGCACGCCTCGTTCATCGACGCCGACCGCACCGCCCGGTTCGGCCGGCGGCCAAGCGGGCCGGCGCGAACATGAACAGCGCGCTCCTCGCGGTGCTCGGGCAGGTCCACCACAACCTCACCGGCGACGAGCTGTTCACCATGCTCATCCCCCGCGCCGACCGGTCCGCCACCGGCGACGCGATGGCGGTCGGTTGGTACGTGACGCTGGTGCCCGTCCAGTTCTCGGCCTCCGGGAGCTTCGACGAGGTCGCCCGCAACGCGCACGAGGCGGTCGCGACGGCGAAGCAGCTCGACCGCACGCCGGTGTTCCCGGTCATCGACCTGCTGGCCGACGATCCGGAGTTCCCCGTGGAGCACGGTTTCACCGCGCCGATGCTCTCCTACATCGACGTGACGCGGGTGCCGGGCGCGGAACTGGCTCGGCAGCACGACTTCTCGGTGTTCGCGAACGCCACGCCCTCGCGCGAGGTGTTCACGTGGATCAACCGCGACGAGTCGGGCCTGGACTTCAACGCGATGCACCCCGACACCACGCAGGCGACCCGCTCGGTGGACACCGTCTTCCGGCTGCTCCGCGACCGCATCATCGAGGTCGCCGACCGCTCCCCCGCCCTCATCTCGGCGTAGCGGCCGCCGCCGGCACCGGCGCGACGGTGCGGTCCTGCCGGAGGTCGGCGGGGAAGCCGCCGACGCGGGCGTGCAGCTCTGCCTGCAGCGCCCGTCGTCGGCGCCGGTCGAAGGCGGGCGCATAGGCGGCGGGGGTGACCCCGAAGGCGATCCACGGGCCGGCCGGGTCGACGGCCACCGCGGTCACCACGAGACGGGCGCGACGGTCGGCACCGTCGGGCAGCGGACCGTAGGGGACGGCGACGAGGACCGGGGCGCCGAGACCGCCGGGCTGGCGGTCGCGCGGGTAGCCGAGCAGCCGCTCGGCCTCCGGCACGGTGCGGCCGACGAGCTCCTCGGTGCGGATCCGGCCACCCGAGCCCTCGCGGAGCGCGAGCGGGACGAGCGCGCCCAGCACGAGGGCGGCCAGCACGCCGAAGGCGCCCCAGAACAGGTCACCGCCGGCGAAGGCGATCTCGGCGGAGAGCGCGGCGAACGCGCAGGCCACCACGTGCACCGCGAGCTGGAGCAGCAACGACCCGGCCGTCGTGACGAGGCCGGCCACGAGGATCGCCGCGACGAGTGCGGCGCTGCCCCAGCGCCGGTCCATCACGGCCCCGAGGAGCGCGGCGCCGAAGACGAGCAGGTAGGCGATCCACCACCTGCTCGCCCGCGGCCCCATCTGCACCCTGGTCATGCAAAGAAGATACAACCCGGGTTCCGATTCGGGCGGGGATCAGTGGCCCCGACGGATCCATTCCTCCAGGTGCGGGGATTCCGCGCCCAGCGTGGTGCCGTCGCCGTGCCCGGTGTTCACGACCGTCTCCGGCGGCAGCGCGAACAGCCGGTCCCGGATGGACTCGATGATCACGGAGAAGTCGCTGTACGAGCGGCCGGTCGCACCGGGCCCGCCGGCGAACAGGGTGTCGCCGCTGAACAGCTGCCCGGCCTCGGGCAGGTACAGGCACACCGACCCCGGCGAGTGGCCGGGCGCGTGGATCACGCGGATCTCGGTGCCGCCGACGGCGATCCGGCTGTCGGCGGCGAGATCCTCGTGCCCGACGCCCGGATGGGTCATGTCCCACAGGACGTCGTCGCCGGGGTGCAGCAGGATCGGCGCGTCGAGCCGCTCGGACAGCTCCGGCGCGACGGTCACGTGATCGTTGTGCCCATGGGTGCAGACGATTCCGCGCACGGTCCGCCCGCCGACGGCGTCGACGATCGGGTCGGCGGAGTGGGCGGCGTCGATCACCACCACCTCGCTGTCGTCGCCGACCAGCCAGACGTTGTTGTCGACGTCCCAGGTGCCGCCGTCGAGGCTGAAGGTGCCCGACGTGATGACGCGTTCGACGCGCAGCGTCACAGGACCACCACCGAGCGCAGCACCTCGCCGCGGTGCATGGTCGCGAAGGCCTGCTCCACCTCGTCGAGGCCGATCCGCTCGGTGACGAACTTCTCCAGCGGCAGGCGGCCCTGGCGGTACAGGTCGACGAGCTGCGGGAAGTCCCGCTCGGGCAGGCAGTCGCCGTACCACGACGACTTGAGAGCCCCACCGCGCGAGAAGAAGTCGATGAGCGGCATGTCGAGGGTCAGGTCGGGGGTCGGCACGCCCACCAGCACGACGGTGCCTGCCAGGTCGCGGGCGTAGAAGGCCTGCTTCCACGTCTCGGGGCGGCCGACGGCGTCGATCACGACGTCGGCGCCGAAACCGTCGGTGAGCTCCTGGATCGCATCCACCGCATCGCTTTCCGCCGCGTTGACGGTGTGCGTGGCGCCGAGCTCGCGCGCCCACTCCAGCTTCTTCGGGTCGCGGTCGACGGCGATGATGGTGCGCGCGCCGACGAGGCGGGCGCCCGCGATGGCCGCGTCTCCCACACCGCCGCAACCGATCACGGCCACCGTGTCACCGCGCGAGACGCCGCCGGTGTTCACGGCGGCGCCGAGGCCGGCCATGACGCCGCAGCCGAGGAGGCCCACGACGGCGGGGTCGGCCTCGGGATCGACCTTGGTGCACTGCCCCTGGTGGACCAGGGTCTTCTCCGCGAAGGCGCCGATGCCGAGAGCGGGCGAGAGCTCGGTGCCGTCCTCGAGGGTCATCTTCTGCGTGGCGTTGAAGGTGTCGAAGCAGTACTGCGGCTTGCCGCGCTTGCAGGCGCGGCACTGGCCGCACACGGCGCGCCAGTTGAGCACGACGAAGTCGCCGGGCACGACGTGATCGACTCCCTCACCGACGGTTTCGACCACGCCGGCGGCCTCGTGGCCGAGCAGGAAGGGGAACTCGTCGTTGATGCCGCCCTCGCGGTAGTGCAGGTCGGTGTGGCAGACGCCGCACGCCTGCACCGCGACCACCACCTCACCGGGGCCGGGATCGGGGATCACGATCGGGACCACTTCGACGGGCTCGCCCTTCGCGCGGGCGACGATTCCTCTGACGGTCTGCGGCACGGTTCTCCTCCTGGTCCGGATACGACTATTGCCATCCTCGCATTGATCGGGCCGACGAGGACTCGGGCTCAGTGCACGTGGTTCCGCCAGTCGGCGGGCACGCGTCCCGCGGGGCCGGGCACGGCCTGGTCGACGGGCCGGTTCTGCGGGTCGGCGAGCAGCGGACCGTCGTAGTAGTCCTCGGAGACGTAGTCCCAGAACCAGGCCTCGCCGGGCTCGAAGCTCTGCACGATGGGATGGCCGCTCGCGCGGGCGTGGGCGCTCGCGTGCTGCGACGGCGAGGAGTCGCAGCAGCCGATGTGGCCGCACTTCGCGCAGCGGCGCAGGTGCACCCACCAGCCGCCGGCGGCGTCGCACTCCACGCACCCGGCGCCGCTGGGCGGCACCGTCGGATCGATCGGGTCGGTCGGTTCGCTCATGGCTCCAGTCCTTCTCCCGGCTCGCCGGGATCGTCGATCACTGCTTCGCGCTGCGGCCCGTCGATGGGCAGTTCCACGGTGAACACGGTGTTCCCCGGCTCGGAGCGCACCGCCAGGTCGCCCTGGTGTTTGTTCACCACGATGCGCCACGAGATGTCCAGGCCCAGTCCGGTTCCCTCGCCGACGCCCTTGGTGGTGAAGAAGGGCTCGAAGATGCGGGGCAGCACGTCGGCGGGGATGCCGGAGCCGGTGTCGGCGACCTCGACGACCACCGCATCCTCCTTGCGGTGCGCCCGCAGGGTGAGGGTGCCGCGGCCGTCCATGGCCTGCACCGCGTTGTCGATGAGGTTGGTCCACACCTGGTTCAGCTCGGCGCCGTACCCCTGGATGTCGGGCAGGTCGGGGTCGTAGTCGCGGACCACGGTGACGCCGCCGTCGCCGATCTTGCGGCTGAGCATGACGACGGTGCTGTCGAGCAGTTCGCGGACGTCGAGCACCTGGAAGGGCGCGCGGTCCATCTGCGAGTACTGCTTGGCCGCCTGCACCAGGGTGGAGATCCGGCTCGTGGAGTCGGTGATCTCGTTCATGAGCAGCTCGGTCTCGACGGTGTAGTACAGCCAGCGCAGCGCGCCGGAGAGCACCGGCCCGTCGTCGAGCGAGCCCGCGACGCGGTCGAGGAAGTCGGTCTGCAGGCCCGCGGCCACGAACACGGGGGCCAGCACGTGGCCGTCGCCGATGTCGTGGTCGTCGAGCCAGTCCATCAGCTCGTCCTCGCGATCGGAGGCCTCGAGCGGACCGAGGTCGGGGGCGTCCGCCACCGCCTCGACGGCCTCCTCCTGGAACTTCACCAGGTCGACGAGGCGCGTCCGGTCGAGCTTGCCGCTGGCGATGCCGGCCAGCTTGTGCCGCATGCCGCCCACACGGGTGCGCAGCTCCGTGGCCGCGCGGGTGGCCGCGCCGGCGGGGTTGTTCAGCTCGTGGGTGAGGCCGGCGGAGAGCGAGCCCAGCGCCAGCAGCCGCTCGCGTTGCTCGACCATCTGCCGGGTGCGCTGCCCGCCGTAGAAGACGCCCTCCAGCAGGTGCACCGCCATCGGGAACCACTCGTGCATCG
Source organism: Tsukamurella tyrosinosolvens (assembly GCF_900104775.1). Classification (NCBI taxonomy): domain Bacteria; kingdom Bacillati; phylum Actinomycetota; class Actinomycetes; order Mycobacteriales; family Tsukamurellaceae; genus Tsukamurella; species Tsukamurella tyrosinosolvens. The sequence goes on along the minus strand of NZ_FNSA01000002.1, from coordinate 5,339 downwards.
CCTCGTTGAAGTCCTCGGCGGGCAGCATGAAGAACTGCGCCTCGGTCACCGCGCGCATGGACGAGTTGTACTGCTTCTGCGCCGGCCCGCCCTTGCCGAGGAACGCCGACCACGCGCCGGAGTAGGCGCCGCGCTGATCGGAGCGGGTGGTCTCGACCTCCGCGTCGCCCACCTTCTGCGACAGCGCGATCGTGCCCCTGAGCAGCACGAACAGCCACTGCGCCGGATCGCCGGTGGAGTAGACGGGGCCGGCCGGGAAGGTCTCCACGTGGCCGCGTCGGCACAGCCACTCCAGTTGCTCGTCGCTGAGCTTCTCGAACAGAAACAGGGTGCGCAGTTCGTCGACGAAGCACGGGTCATGAGTGCTCACGAGTCGACTCCTTCCAGATAGCGGTGGACGAACATGACGGCCATCGCGCCCTCGCCCACCGCGGAGGCGACGCGCTTCGCCGATTCGGACCGGACGTCGCCGGCGACGAAGATGCCGGGGACGCTCGACTCCAGGTGGAACGGCGGCCGGTCCAATTCCCATCCCCGGGGCGCGGCACCGTCGAGCGCGAGATCCGGGCCCGTCAGCAGGAAGCCCCGCCCGTCCCGCGCGACGACGCCGTCGAGCCAGTCCGTGCGCGGTTCGGCGCCGATGAAGACGAACAGGAAGTCCGCCGGGACCTGCTCCGTCGCGCCCGACTCGGTGTCCCGCAGGGTGAGCTGTGTGAGGTGGTCGTCGCCGTGCGCCTCGACCACCTGGGTGTGCGGCCGCACGTGCACGTTCTCGATCGCGTTCAGCTGCTGGATGAGGTAATACGACATCGACGCCTCGAGCGACGGCCCCCGCACCAGCAGGGTCACCGAGCGCGCGCCCTTCGACAGGTACGCCGCGGCCTGGCCCGCGGAGTTGGCGCCGCCGACGATGTAGACGTCCTGGCCGGCGCAGGCCGGCGCCTCGGTCATCGCCGAGCCGTAGAAGATCCCGGCGCCCGTGAGCCGCGCCATGCCCGGCGCGTCCAGCTGCCGGTACGCGACGCCCGTCGCGAGGATGACGGTGTGCGCCCCCACGACGGTGCCGTCGGAGAACCGCACCCGCCGGCCGGAGCCCGTCACCTCGAGCTCGACGACGTCGGCGGCGGTGATCATCTCGGCGCCGAACTTGGTCGCCTGCCGCCGCGCCCGGTCGGTGAGCTGGGTGCCCGAGACCCCGTCGGGGAAGCCCAGGTAGTTCTCGATGCGCGAGCTCTGCCCCGCCTGCCCGCCGGTCGCGGACCGCTCGACGAGCACCGTCCGCAGCCCCTCGGACGCGCCGTACACGGCGGCGCCGAGCCCGGCCGGGCCCGCGCCGACGACGACCAGGTCGTAGAACTCCTCCGACGGGGTGGTGTTCAGGCCCACGTGGGCCGCCAGTTCGCTGTCCGACGGTGCGCACAGCGCGGTCCCGTCGGCCGCGGCGACGAGCGGGAGCTGCTGGCCGTCGCTGCCCGCGGCGGCGAGGAGGCGCTGCCCCTCGGGCGACTCGGCGGTGTACCAGCGGTACGGGATCTGGTTGCGGGCCAGGAACTCCCGAACCTCCGACGAGCGGGCCGACCAGCGGTGCCCGACGACCTTCGTCTCCGGCACGGGCCGGTGGTCGCTGCAGAGCCAGGCCTCCAGCTGCGCGTCGATGACGGGGTAGAGCTTCTCCTCCGGCGGGTCCCAGGGCTTGAGGAGGTAGTGGTCGAGGTCGACCACGTTGATCGCCTCGATCGCGGCGCCCGTGTCCGCGTACGCGGTGAGCAGCAGCCGCCGGGCGCCCGGGTAGACGTCCATCGCGTCGGCCTCGAGGAATTCCGAGGGCCCGTCATCTGCGGGCATGCGGTAAGTACGGCGAGGATCCGCGGCCACCATCGGTCCGCCGCGGAGAGCGGCGAACCAGGCGCTGCGAGGCGCCTCAGGCGCTCAGCTCCGCGGCGACCTGGTGGCCGCGATCCTCGCCGATTACCGCATGCCGCAGATGACGGGCCTCGAATTCCTCGAGGCCGCGATGGACGTCTACCCGGGGCGCCCGGCGGCTGCTGCTCACCGCGTACGCGGACACGGGCGCCGCGATCGAGGCGATCAACGTGGTCGACCTCGACCACTACCTCCTCAAGCCCTGGGACCCGCCGGAGGAGAAGCTCTACCCCGTCATCGACGCGCAGCTGGAGGCCTGGCTCTGCAGCGACCACCGGCCCGTGCCGGAGACGAAGGTCGTCGGGCACCGCTGGTCGGCCCGCTCGTCGGAGGTTCGGGAGTTCCTGGCCCGCAACCAGATCCCGTACCGCTGGTACACCGCCGAGTCGCCCGAGGGGCAGCGCCTCCTCGCCGCCGCGGGCAGCGACGGCCAGCAGCTCCCGCTCGTCGCCGCGGCCGACGGGACCGCGCTGTGCGCACCGTCGGACAGCGAACTGGCGGCCCACGTGGGCCTGAACACCACCCCGTCGGAGGAGTTCTACGACCTGGTCGTCGTCGGCGCGGGCCCGGCCGGGCTCGGCGCCGCCGTGTACGGCGCGTCCGAGGGGCTGCGGACGGTGCTCGTCGAGCGGTCCGCGACCGGCGGGCAGGCGGGGCAGAGCTCGCGCATCGAGAACTACCTGGGCTTCCCCGACGGGGTCTCGGGCACCCAGCTCACCGACCGGGCGCGGCGGCAGGCGACCAAGTTCGGCGCCGAGATGATCACCGCCGCCGACGTCGTCGAGCTCGAGGTGACGGGCTCCGGCCGGCGGGTGCGGTTCTCCGACGGCACCGTCGTGGGGGCGCACACCGTCATCCTCGCGACGGGCGTCGCGTACCGGCAGCTGGACGCGCCGGGCATGGCGCGGCTCACGGGCGCCGGGATCTTCTACGGCTCGGCGATGACCGAGGCGCCGGCCTGCGCCGGCCAGGACGTCTACATCGTCGGCGGCGCCAACTCCGCGGGCCAGGCCGCGGCGTACCTGTCGAAGGGCGCGCGCTCGGTGACCCTGCTGGTGCGGGGGCCGTCGCTCGAGGCGTCGATGTCGTATTACCTCATCCAGCAGCTGAACGCGATCGAGAACGTGCACGTGCGGCCGCACACCCAGGTGGTCGAGGCGCACGGCGACGACCACCTCACACAGCTCACCCTGCGGGACACCGAGTCGGGCGCGACGGAGCAGGTCCCGGCGGACTTCCTGTTCGTCTTCATCGGCGCCGAACCGCGCACGGACTGGCTCGACGGCGTCGTCGCGCGGGACGGGCGGGGCTTCCTGCTGACGGGCCCGGATCTCGCGCTCGACGGTGCCGCGCCCCGGGGATGGGAATTGGACCGGCCGCCGTTCCACCTGGAGTCGAGCGTCCCCGGCATCTTCGTCGCCGGCGACGTCCGGTCCGAATCGGCGAAGCGCGTCGCCTCCGCGGTGGGCGAGGGCGCGATGGCCGTCATGTTCGTCCACCGCTATCTGGAAGGAGTCGACTCGTGAGCACTCATGACCCGTGCTTCGTCGACGAACTGCGCACCCTGTTTCTGTTCGAGAAGCTCAGCGACGAGCAACTGGAGTGGCTGTGCCGACGCGGCCACGTGGAGACCTTCCCGGCCGGCCCCGTCTACTCCACCGGCGATCCGGCGCAGTGGCTGTTCGTGCTGCTCAGGGGCACGATCGCGCTGTCGCAGAAGGTGGGCGACGCGGAGGTCGAGACCACCCGCTCCGATCAGCGCGGCGCCTACTCCGGCGCGTGGTCGGCGTTCCTCGGCAAGGGCGGGCCGGCGCAGAAGCAGTACAACTCGTCCATGCGCGCGGTGACCGAGGCGCAGTTCTTCATGCTGCCCGCCGAGGACTTCAACGAGGCGATGCACGAGTGGTTCCCGATGGCGGTGCACCTGCTGGAGGGCGTCTTCTACGGCGGGCAGCGCACCCGGCAGATGGTCGAGCAACGCGAGCGGCTGCTGGCGCTGGGCTCGCTCTCCGCCGGCCTCACCCACGAGCTGAACAACCCCGCCGGCGCGGCCACCCGCGCGGCCACGGAGCTGCGCACCCGTGTGGGCGGCATGCGGCACAAGCTGGCCGGCATCGCCAGCGGCAAGCTCGACCGGACGCGCCTCGTCGACCTGGTGAAGTTCCAGGAGGAGGCCGTCGAGGCGGTGGCGGACGCCCCCGACCTCGGTCCGCTCGAGGCCTCCGATCGCGAGGACGAGCTGATGGACTGGCTCGACGACCACGACATCGGCGACGGCCACGTGCTGGCCCCCGTGTTCGTGGCCGCGGGCCTGCAGACCGACTTCCTCGACCGCGTCGCGGGCTCGCTCGACGACGGGCCGGTGCTCTCCGGCGCGCTGCGCTGGCTGTACTACACCGTCGAGACCGAGCTGCTCATGAACGAGATCACCGACTCCACGAGCCGGATCTCCACCCTGGTGCAGGCGGCCAAGCAGTACTCGCAGATGGACCGCGCGCCCTTCCAGGTGCTCGACGTCCGCGAACTGCTCGACAGCACCGTCGTCATGCTCAGCCGCAAGATCGGCGACGGCGGCGTCACCGTGGTCCGCGACTACGACCCCGACCTGCCCGACATCCAGGGGTACGGCGCCGAGCTGAACCAGGTGTGGACCAACCTCATCGACAACGCGGTGCAGGCCATGGACGGCCGCGGCACCCTCACCCTGCGGGCGCACCGCAAGGAGGATGCGGTGGTCGTCGAGGTCGCCGACACCGGCTCCGGCATCCCCGCCGACGTGCTGCCCCGCATCTTCGAGCCCTTCTTCACCACCAAGGGCGTCGGCGAGGGAACCGGACTGGGCCTGGACATCTCGTGGCGCATCGTGGTGAACAAACACCAGGGCGACCTGGCGGTGCGCTCCGAGCCGGGGAACACCGTGTTCACCGTGGAACTGCCCATCGACGGGCCGCAGCGCGAAGCAGTGATCGACGATCCCGGCGAGCCGGGAGAAGGACTGGAGCCATGAGCGAACCGACCGACCCGATCGATCCGACGGTGCCGCCCAGCGGCGCCGGGTGCGTGGAGTGCGACGCCGCCGGCGGCTGGTGGGTGCACCTGCGCCGCTGCGCGAAGTGCGGCCACATCGGCTGCTGCGACTCCTCGCCGTCGCAGCACGCGAGCGCCCACGCCCGCGCGAGCGGCCATCCCATCGTGCAGAGCTTCGAGCCCGGCGAGGCCTGGTTCTGGGACTACGTCTCCGAGGACTACTACGACGGTCCGCTGCTCGCCGACCCGCAGAACCGGCCCGTCGACCAGGCCGTGCCCGGCCCCGCGGGACGCGTGCCCGCCGACTGGCGGAACCACGTGCACTGAGCCCGAGTCCTCGTCGGCCCGATCAATGCGAGGATGGCAATAGTCGTATCCGGACCAGGAGG